>NZ_FODY01000005.1:0-15082 GCF_900110485.1 Propionispora vibrioides
AACTCTACCTCCACAGCGACCAGGGGTTTCAATACACCTCACAAGCATATTTCAACCTGACTAAAGAATATGGCATTATGCCCTCTATGTCAAGACGAGGAAATCCTTACGATAATGCTATGGCTGAAAACTTCTTTTCTATTCTCAAAGCAGAGTGCATTCACCGCCAGAAGATCCAAACCTTAACACAGGCTCAGGAACTGATTGACGACTACATCCATTTTTACAATTTCGAGCGTTTCCAAATCAAATACCGACTGACGCCAGCCGAAAAACGGCGTCAGTCGGCTTAACACAAAGATATTCTACGATTGGCTTTTCTCTTTTGTGTCTATCTTTCCTGGGGCGGTTCATTTTATCCATGCTTTTCTCTTTGTGCATAAGCTGCTGTATCAATACCCCGTGCCTGCAGCCACTCCCGGCTGTAACCGCTTATTATCAACGGTGTCTGCCGCAGTTCACACCTGTTTTGGGCGCCACAGAGCAGCATATACTGCCTGACCGACTGCAAGAGTTCCTCCAGCCACAAAACGGCCGCCGCCACCCCGCCCTTATATAGCTTTTTGATCAACGGCGTTGCAATTCCCACTGCTGCCGCGCCAATAGTCATGGCCTTTACGACATCCAGGCCGCTGCGTACACCGCCGGATACGATTAGGTCGGTGCTGGCCGGCAGTACCGACGCCACCTCCAGGGCACTGATGGCCGTGGGAATTCCCCAGTACAGCTCTTCCTCCAGTTTCCGCTGGCTGCGGGCTGCTTCAATCGCCTGAAAGTTGGTTCCGCCGGCACCACCGACATCAATGGCCCTCACTCCGGCCGCCACCAATAAACGCGCCTGTTCCCGGGCAATCCCGCAGCCCACTTCTTTCACAATAACCGGTACCTCGACCGCGTCTACAATAGCGGCCACATTATGCAAGTAGCCTCGGAAATCCCGGTCGCCTTCCGCCATAAGAATCTCCTGGGCCGTATTGATGTGAATCTGCAGAGCATCGGCCTCAATCATGGCTACAGCCTGTTTAGCCTGCTCCGGCGTAACATGAGCCCCTAAATTGGCAAACAGAATTCCGTCCGGGTTATATTGACGGACGATGCGGTACGAATCAAGCACAGCCGGATCTTCCAAAGCGGCAAACTGCGAGCCGACAGCCATCGCTATCCGGCTTTGTTGTGCCAGTTCGGCCAGCATGGCGTTAGTCTTCATGACATCTTTGGCACCACCCGTAATGGCATTAATGAACACCGGATGAACAAGTTCCAAACCACAGACAGTGGTCGACAGATCAATTTGCTGCCAGGAAAGATCGGGCAGGCAATTATGAATGAGCGATATATCCGCAAACCGGCTGGCAGACGGACCGTCTCCCAGCGTTAATGCGTAGTGTATATGGTCCAACTTGCGTGATTGACGCACCGGCGCATGCCTCCGACTTCTCCTTAGTCTTCGCGTTTGAATAAATGTCCCAGTTTTTCCCCGATGGTAACCCCCATAGAGCTATGATTGCTCAAATAATCCTGATATTCGGCCCGTTCCTTCTCTTCCTGGGCCTTGGACAGGCTGAGAGAAATCTTTTTCTGCTTGGTATCAATGCCAAGAACCTTTACGGCTACTTCCTGACCTAACGTTACAACTTCCTCCGGCTTGGTTATATGATGGTCGGACAATTCCGAAATATGCACCAAGCCTTCCAAACCGGCCCGCAGAGCGACAAAAACACCAAATTTGGCAATTTTACTTACCTTGCCTTTAACAATGGCCCCTTCCGGCAATTCGGCAGCCGCATCAAACCAGGGATCCTTCTGTATCTGCTTTAAGCCTAAAGAAATACGCTTGGCCGCCGCATCCACCTTTAAGACACTTACCTCTACCTGATCTCCCACAGCAACAACCTCTTCCGGTGACTTCACCCGCTGCCAGGACAAATCGGAAATATGAATAAGCCCATCAATGCCGCCAATATCGACAAAGGCGCCGAAGGCGGCCAGCCGGGAAACCGTCCCGGTAAGAACCTGGCCGGCCTGGATGGACCCATACACGGCCTTTTCTTTCTCTTCCCGTTCCTTTTGCAGCACTGCCCGGCGGGAAAGAACAATTCTGTTCTTATCCCGGTCCACCTCGATCGGAACCAGTTCCAATTCCTGCCCGACAAAGACAGTAATATCTTCCACAAACTTCAAGTCCAGTTGCGAAGCCGGCACAAAACCGCGTATTCCTAATACACTTACCACTAAGCCGCCCTTTACAGCCTCTACAGCCTTAGCCGTCAATACCTGTTTGTTTTCCAGCGCTGCCAGCACCTTATCCCAGGCCACAATATGATCGGCTTTTACCTTAGACAGCACAACATTCCCGTCGGCCGTTTCTTCACTGACAACAAAGACTTCCAGGACATCGCCAACGGCAACGGCTGCTTCCGCCCGCTCAGGCACCGGATAGGCTAATTCCGCCAAAGGAATGATTCCTTCGGCCTTATAGCCGATATCAACGAACACCTCATCCTTATGTACGGCAATGACCTTGCCTGTCACAATACTGCCCTTCTCAATTTTTGCTACGGTTTCCTGCATTTCTTGGTCAAATTCCTGCATTTTTTCCATTACCTCCTCTATAAGCCAGTCAGGTGTTGATGCTCCGGCAGTCACGCCAACCACATCTATATTGTTAAACCAGTGCTGTCGCAGCTCCTGTGCTGTTTCCACGTGATAAGTCCTGCAGCCGGACTCTTCCGCCAAACGGGCCAGCTTGGTGGTGTTGGAGCTGTTTTTCCCCCCCACGACAAGCATGACCTCCACCTTGCCGGCCAGTTCCATAGCCGCTTTTTGCCTTAACTCGGTTGCGTTACAGATAGTTCGATTTACCTTGATCTCATCACATTTCGTACGCAACACTGCAACGATTGCCTGAAATAAGGCCCCGGCAAAGGTGGTTTGGACAACCACACCGATACGGGCAAAAAAGGCAAGCTCCTGTGCCTCCTGGACCGATTCTACAACAATTGTCTGTTTACCAGACCAAGCGACAATACTTTTTACTTCCGGGTGCTGCCGCTCACCGATCACAACGACCTGATAGCCTTCGCCGGCCAGTTGACGGGCAGCCTGCTGCGCTTTACGCACATGAGGGCAGGTAGCATCCACAAGCGCCAGCCCCTTTTCCTCTGCCGCCTCATAAGTTGACGGCCCCACGCCGTGGGAGCGAATAATCACGGTACCGCCAGCCGGAATATCTTCCAAACTGTCGGCTACCCCGACACCCTGCCGCGCCAATCGTTCCACCATCTGCGGATTATGAATAATCGGCCCCAGCGTTTGCGCCTGTCCGGCCGCAGCGCTCTGGCCGCAGACGCAGGCCAGTTCCACGGCCCGCTTGACGCCATAACAAAAACCACAATGCTCAGCTAAAATAACTTTCATTATATCCTCCTGCAAAAAACGGCCAGCTTTTCTGTTATAGTATACCATACGGACAGGCTGAACTCCTGTCTACGCCTCACTATATAACTGATATGTAAAAAACTTTCCCGATATGCCAGACGCCGTATGAGGTCTTGTTTATAAACGATTCGCAATTCCCCTGACAGTATTCTTTGTGTCATACTTCGTTAACATTTCTTGAAATAAGAACCATTATTCCTGTAAACTCTTGCCGCATCTAACGTCATGGGGTATTCCGTTAATCTACAAACAAGCCTTAAGCAAAATTCAAACGACAGAAAGAACCTATTGATTCTTCCTGCCGTACGCATGAGCACATTAAAAAATTACTGCCGGACCAGTAGTGCGGCAATTTCCGCCATAACCCGCCGGCCCTGAACTTCCGTCTCTTCCCGGCTCAATTTTCCCGGTGGCACCCTAAGCGGTTTGCCAAACCGTACGATAAATCTCGGAAAAAGGATTGGAAACCGGCCTACCTTATCGGTGCCGATAATCGCCACAGGAATAATAGGTACATTGGCTTTCACGGCAATCATGAGCACACCCGGCTCCGCCGGTCCCAATACGCCTTTTTTACCGCGGGTTCCCTCAGGAAACAAGCCAACCAGCTCACCCTGTTCCAATAAGGTTACCGCCGTACGGATAGCGTTGCGGTCAGCCGCTCCCCGCTTGACGGGAAAGGCCTTTAGCCGGGTGATAATCCAGCTAAACACAGGATAAGAAAATAATTCTTCCTTAGCCATAAAATGAATACGCCGTGACAGAGCGGCCCCCATTAGCGGAGGGTCCCACAAACTGATATGATTGGGAGCAATGATTGCGCCACCATGGGTAGGGATATTTTCCTCCCCTTCCACCTTCCACCGAAAGACGGTCAGGAAAAGGAGGTGAAAGAGAAATCGCAACACATTATATACCGCCACTTTTTTCCTCACAGATCTTTAAAATTTCATCAACCGCAGCCTCAATGGACATGGCGGTCGTATCGACCAATACGGCGTCTTCCGTCTGAATCAGTGGCGCATATTCCCGTTCATAGTCTTTTCTGTCCCTGTCGGCAATTTCCCGTTTCAATTCTTCCAAATCCACCGTATAACCTTTGTCCAGCATTTCCTTCCAGCGCCGTCTGGCTCGTTCCTCAATGGAAGCCGTCAAAAACACCTTCACATCGGCGTCCGGCAAAACCCGGGAGGCAATGTCCCGTCCGTCCATAACCACCCCGCCCCTGGCGGCCATATTGCGCTGCAGCACCAGCATGGCTTCCCGCACCGGCAGAATCTGCGATATTTCAGCAACCCAACCGGTCACTTCCGGCGTCCGGATGGGGCCGGTTACATCTTCTCCGTTTGCCAGAACGACTAGTTTGCCGGCTGCGTATGTTAGTTCAATAACGGCCCCCGCCGCTAGATCACCGATTGCCGCAGCATCCTTAACCGTCAGGTTTTGCCGGAGCGCCAGCCAGGTTACTGCACGGTACATAGCTCCCGTATCAATATACACATAGCCCATTTTCCTTGCCACAATCTGCGCCACTGTGCTTTTACCCGCACCAGCCGGCCCGTCTATGGCAATGACCAGTTTTTTCATAACCATTCTCCTATCCACTCCCAGCGGCAGTGTTACTCCGCCCGCAGGCTTGCTAACGTCTCAAAGAAATCAGGATACGATATTCTCACACATTCGGGCTCCGTAATTTCCACACCATTGCCGGCCAGACCGGCTATGGCCAGCGACATGGCCATCCGGTGGTCATCATGGGAATGACATACACCAAACTTCAGACACTGTCCGCCCTCGATAATCAGTCCGTCCGCTTTTTCCTCCAGCACTGCCCCCAGTTTACCCAACTCGGCCGTAACGGCTTTCAGGCGGTCGGTTTCTTTTACCCGCAGTTCTTCCGCTCCGCTGATGACCGTTTTCCCCTGGGCAAACAAGGCCGCCACAGCCAGCACCGGTATTTCATCAATTAACCGTGGAATAATCTCCCCTTTAATTTCCGTGCCCCGTAACTGCGCCGATTGCACCAGCAGGTCGGCCACCGGTTCGGCGCCGCTGAGCCGTTCGTTTTCCAGTGAAATATTGGCCCCCATAGCTGTCAATACATCCAAAATGCCTGTTCTGGTAGGATTGATGCCCACATTACGCAGCAATAATCGGCTATTGGGCAGAATGGTTCCGGCAACCAGCCAGAATGCCGCCGAGCTGATGTCGCCGGGCACTTCGATAACTTCAGGCGCCGTTAACGAATCAACAGGCGCCACGGACACGGTGAGCCCCTCCCGTTTTGCCGGCACACCAAAAGACTCCAGCATCCGTTCGGTATGGTCCCTGGAAAGGAAAGGCTCGGTGACCGAAGTGCTTCCCTTGGCAAACAAACCGGCCAGCAACACTGCCGACTTCACCTGCGCGCTGGCAACAGGCATTGTATAGTCGATGCCCCTGATCTGCGCTGCCGGCACAAGCGCCATAGGAATATATTTAGATTGCTGACGTCCCACAATGGTACAACCCATTTGCGACAAAGGCTTGATAACCCGTGCCATGGGACGTTTTGTCAGCGAAGCGTCGCCGCTGAACACGCTGAAAAACGGCTGACAGGCCAGAATTCCGGTCAGCAGCCGAAGCGTGGTTCCGGAATTTCCTGCATCCAATACACCTATCGGTTCTTTAAGTCCATGAAGCCCGTTGCCCTGAACACATAATTCGCCGTCGGCTCGCCGTTCCACCTGCACCCCTAAAGCCTCCATACAGCTAATCGTTGAACAGCAGTCTGCGGCATAAAGAAAATTGCGAATAACCACCGGCGTATCGGCCAGTCCGGCAAACATGACACTGCGGTGCGAAACCGACTTATCGCCGGGAATATACGTAGTACCCCGTAAGGCCTTGCAAGGTTTGACTGTTATCTGTTGCATAGCATCCACCTATCCTAAGTATAAATTAAAACTGCCAGTCCCCTGACAACTTCCAAACTGCGACTATTCAAGGCAGCAGCTCAAGGCAGCGCGCCAGTACCTGCATTGCCCAAAAACAATATTAGATAGGGATATTCTTCATAAATTTTCAATATCCTTCCCGCAACCAACGGGACATGGCGTGTATTAAAACTAACGGAATGGTCCATGGCGAGTGATTTTTGCGCCAGACAAGATATGCCCTAAAAGGCAACGCGAAGTCTTGCGGGATAGTGGCCCCTATTTCAAAAAATTTTAACGAAGCATGGCACAGCAAGCATCGCCAGAGAGCGTTTCGGATAGTTTGAATACCAGGGGATTCCCTGTTATCTGAATTTAATCTTCCCTACCGTGATGACTGACGGCTTACCCTCCAGAACCAGTCCGTTAGGCGGGACTGCCACCTTGTCGTCCGCAGTCGCCAATCGGAACCGTACCGGCCGGGAACCCGCACTGGCATTAATCTCCACATAATCACCGTCATATATTTTTATCGCCACTTCTCCCTTGGTGAAATAGCCGGCAACCTCGCCATTCACTGTAACAAAAGCCTGAGGATCGGCAGCCGGTTCAAGCATAGTAACGGTCAACAGGGAACTTTCCCGCAACGTCGTCAGGCGGTTTAACACCGGACTATCGTATACGGACGCCCGGCTCCCCTCCGGATTGGCCAACGGTTCTCCCTCCAACCGGTCAACCAAGGATAAATAGGAACGCCCCGCCTGCCCCAGCAGCAGAATCTGAACAGCCAGCAGCAACAGCACGCAACCGGCGGCGACCAGAGTTAGAAAATTATGTTTAATATAATGGCCGTAGCTTCTGAGTCTTTTGAACATAAAACCGCCCTCTTTTCAGGCGCGGCGGCCAACCTGTACAGAGCAGGCAGGTTTGCCGATCCTATACCTTATCTGGGTACAGTCCTGCCCTCGACTCTATTTAGGCCAAAGTCGCCATGCCGGTTTTACGTTAGTATGCCCAGATACCGCCGGATATAGCGTACAGCTACAAGACAGCCGCACTCCGTCCCGCCACATAACCCGTTGAAAAGGCAGCTTGCAGATTGAAACCACCGGTATAACCGTCAATGTCAAGGACCTCGCCGGCTAAATATAGGCCGGTGATCAGTTTTGACTGCATGGTGGCCGGATTGACTTCCTTCACATGGACACCTCCGGCCGTCACGATGGCCTCACTGACCGGCCGCGTACCGGTGATGGTAAAGGTCAAGTGTTTCAATTGCTGCAGCAGACGCTGGCGTTCCGCTTTGGTAATTTGATGCACCGGTTTTTCCGGATCCAGAAAAGCCAAATCAATCATCACAGGAATCAAGCTGGCAGGCAGCAGTTCATGCAGGGCATTCCCCAATTGTTTCCGGGAAAACTTTTCGAAGTCCCGTTTAATTCGATTATCTAGAACTTCCTCCGACAAAGCCGGCTTCAAGTCAATCTCAATAAGCACTTCCTCCCGTTCCTGCTCCTGCAGCAGTTCCGAGACCTTTTTACTGAGCGATAAAATGATTGGCCCCGACATGCCATAGTGGGTAAAAAGCATTTCGCCAAATTCCTGTGCCACTTTTTTACCATGGTATAACACTGTGGCCGTAATATTTTTTAACGACAACCCCTGAATATCACCAATCCATTCCTCCCCCACCTCCAGAGGAACCAGGGAAGGTTTCAGCGGCGTAACCTGATGGCCAAGCTTGGCGGCCATTTCGTAGCCGTCGCCGGTGGAGCCTGTCCCGGGGTACGACGCGCCGCCTGTCGCCAGTACAACTGCGTCGGCTTCATAAGTCCGTTGCGCTGTAGCCACGCCCGTAACCTGTCCGTCGGTTACGAGAATTCGCTTTACAGCCTCACCGGTTATTAGCTGCACCCCCAAGTCCGCCAAGGCCCGCAAAAACGCCTCTACCACATCCTGCGCCTTATCACTGGCGGGGAACACCCGTCCGCCGCGCTCCACCTTGGTCTCCAAGCCCTGACGGGCTAAAAAGGCAATGATATCCTGATTAAAAAAAGTATGAAATGAGCTATACAGAAAACTGCCATTACCGGGCATGTTTTTTATACAGGCTTGTATATCGGCTATATTGGTAATATTACACCGGCCCTTACCGGTAATCATAAGCTTCCGTCCCACAGACGGCTTTTTTTCCAATACTGTTACCTGCGCTCCGTTCTCTGCTGCACTGACCGCTGCCATAAGGCCTGCCGCCCCACCGCCAATAATAATTACTCGTTTCATAGACTGCAGTTCCTCTCCTGTTTAAGAATTCCGGTCATCCGACAGCAGGGCAGCGCCGCGCTTGCGGCTAAACTACTACTCTCCTGC
This sequence comes from Propionispora vibrioides, assembly GCF_900110485.1. Taxonomy (NCBI): domain Bacteria; kingdom Bacillati; phylum Bacillota; class Negativicutes; order Selenomonadales; family Sporomusaceae; genus Propionispora; species Propionispora vibrioides. Next base: position 8,724 of record NZ_FODY01000005.1, read on the forward strand.
ATACTTCTTTAATTCCTGTATTTCCTCATCGGTTAGATAACGGTATTGACCACGCCGCAATCCCTCCAAGGTCAAGAAGGCGAATTTAACCCGCTTCAAATTCTTAACCGGGTAACCGATCGCTTCAAACATCCGCCGGATCTGCCGGTTTTTCCCCTCATGAATGGTCACTTCCAAGGCCGTTATATCCCTTTCCCGGTCGTAGTCAACGATATCTATCTTAGCCGGCGCCGTTTTACCGTCCTCCAATTGAATACCGACCCGCAGACGGTCCAGTTTTTCTTCCGCCGGATAGGAAGCAACTTTCGCAATGTAGGTTTTATAAATATGCCTGCTGGGATGTAGCAAACTGTTGGTCAGCTCTCCGTCGTTAGTCAACAGCAGCAATCCTTCAGTATTATAATCCAACCGTCCTACCGGATACACCCGCTCTGGAATATCCGCAACCAGCTCGGTTACTGTTTTGCGCCCTTGCGGGTCAGTCCGGCTGGTAATAACACCCTTAGGCTTATAAAGTACAACATATACAGGCTTTTCACTTGCAATCAGTTTGCCATCCACAGCAATCCGGGCCTTTCTGGGCTCCACTTTAGTGCCAAGCTCGGTGGTAACCACACCATTCACCGAAACCCGGCCGGCAGTGATTAACTTTTCAGCCTCCCGCCGCGAGGCAATTCCCGCCTGACTGATAATCTTCTGTAAACGTTCTGCCATATAGTAAGAACTTCCTTTCTGTCATCGCATAATCCCTTAGCTGCGAACTATTATACCATAATATCACAACTTGGCAGCAAATCAACTCCTCTTATAAACTTATCTTGTCTGTTTTTTTAAGTTTTATTTCCTGTAAACCACATAACCGAACGGGAATTTTTAAGTAAAATACCTAATGTCAGTACAAGTAATTGTTCTAGCCCTACACAAGCGAGCCAGCGAATGGATTCCCTTTTTCTTCCTGGGCTCACAGTCGCATAAAAACAACCAACCTGAAAAATACTATCTCCGGATTTTACTTTAGGAGGCGAATTGTTAATGTTCCAACAGACCAATCCCTTTCTCCAGCACGCCATAAACCATGGCCAGTCACTCATAGCCGAAATGAACAAAGCCCGTTCGCTATCGCAGGATATTGTTTCCGCATGCGACAGTGCTATGATGTCTATGAATGCCGGCAACACGCAAAATGCCATTAATTCCGTGCAAAGCATCAGGAATATGGCCACCCAGGTAGCGCAGTCTACGCAGCTTTTCAACCAGGCTATTAATGAACGGCTGGATATGTCTTCGTATATGCTAAATCATATCCAGCAAAAGATCGGTGAGTTATCCGGCGCAATCCAAAGCCTGAAAGCCTCTACCGCACATTGTCAATCGATGAACTGGGGACAATATCCTAATCAATACGGCAATTCCTCAGCCCATCAGATGATGCCCGGTCAGTTCGGTTCCTCTATGCCGCAACAGTAAGCCATCTGTAAAAAGAGCTCTCACAGCCTGTTCGCAGGTAATGTGAGAGCCCTTTTGTGTAAAAAAGTAAATTCACCGGACAACGACGCTTCAGCGATACAAAATTGTCCTCATATTTATAACTTATTTATAACGTTCGACATATGCTTCCAAGCTTTTAACACCTTTATAAATCTGCTCCAAATTTGCCGCAATTTCCTGAGTGGAAGCCGCCTGCTCCTCACTGACGGCGCCGGTAACTTCGATGGATTTATAAATCTCGGTAACAGCACTACTCATGTCCTTTAACGTTTCCTGAATTTTCTTGGCCGCTTCCTGGGATTGATCGGCAAGCTTTCGTACTTCCTCGGCTACCACGGCAAATCCCCGGCCCTGTTCTCCCGCTCTGGCCGCCTCGATGGCCGCGTTTAATCCAAGAAGATTGGTCTGCTGCGCAATATTTCTGATAAAGCTAATTACCTGTGTGGTTTCTTCATTCCGTTTTTTTAATTCTTCCGCCAGCTGAATGGCCTTTTGCCCGGCACTGGCCAATTCGCCGGCACTTTGCGCCACCTGTTCTACGCTCTGTGTTGCCTGACCGGCGGAATTTGTTAACCGTTCCACGTTCTCTACCAACGCCAGGCTATGCTCTAAATCGATACCCGAACTGAGTGTTCCAACAACCTCATGGTTCGCCCCATAGATAGGAGTGAAGATTGTCTTGATTCTGCGCCCGTATACTTCCGGCGGAACATCGGCAAAGGTAGTTTTCCCAGTCCGGATACACTCTTCAATTGTCTCAATTCCCTCAATAGGCTTGCCCGCGGGAAGCTCTAACTCAAACTCCCTAGCCCGATGATAATCTATGTATTCCGTTAAATTGGTCAACCCAACCGCCATATCTTCTCTTACAACTTTATTCAGATAAGGCAGCACCAGTCTAAACGCTTCTAATATCTCTTCGTTCGTACTCATCCTTCCGCACCTCCTTGAAAACAGATATTTCTCCAACCAGGGTAAGAATTCCTGCATTTTTTCGTGTAACCAATTTCCAGCAGTCAGTTGAAGTCTGTTTAGTTTGATAGGACGAGTGCTACTTTCTGCGAAACGAAGAAGGCGAGCAGATTGAACCAAGGTGGGCTGATGACCTCAATGCTTTGAGGAAATAGACCCGCGAAATAATTATACTTTCAAGGAAATGAAAGCACTACACCGGATATTAAAAAAGCACCTCGTATCCGAGGTGCCGGGCAAAAGCAGGATTACATTTTTTGAGTAAGACCAAACCCCCAACCCTTAACTTTTGTATCCGTAGTTAATGTATATCCGTCATAATTGGCCACATCCATCTTCTCCACTTTCAAAATCCTGTAGTTCACATTAAAGTCAAGATCCTTCGTAATTTGGTAACCCACTCCGGCTTCCAGATTGTGATAATCATTGCCAACGGCCGCTATCCCATAGGCAGTAAGCTTATCCTTAATCGGCACCGTTCCCATCAGGCCAACTTGCCAGATGTTTTTATTATGGCCGGTCAGGGAGACCCCGATATTCTCTTCCCCATCAATAGCAGACAAGCTGGCGCTTGGCTTTGCATTTACATAGCCGGTGAAAGCAGAAAGATTTTTATTGACTTTATATAAAACATTGTACTCCTCCACTCTTGTTTTAGCTTCAACGCCAACAGAGCGGGAATACTCATTTTCATATGTATCTGTATAACTCCAGCCCCCTTTCGGATTGGCCTGACGGTATTGCAAAGCCAAATTATTGCCAAGACCAAAAGTAAGTCCTAATTCTAAATTGTTTTTCCCATCCAGTTTCTGCTTACCTGTGCTAAAATCGGTTCCTGTCACATCGGCACTGGCATCATAGCTGTTATTAACCCGGTAATTAAGATCCAGAGCCCAGTTGCCCTTGGAATAGTCCGTTAGCGGACTTGCGAATGCCACACTAGACAGGGCAAACAAAAATAAAGTCACCAAAATTATTTTCTTCATTTTTTACCTCCTGCAGTCATCTGTCGTATCTCCTGTAAAAGGGGATGCTATATCTTATGGAATATCATTCCAAATATTCTTGGAAATCTCCGTTAGACTGCAGTTCACCTGCTAATAAAAAACCCGAAAGTGATTAAACACATTCGGGCAATACTAGTATCCAGCGACACACTTATTTAATCATCATTATCCGGTTTTTTCAGTGGCTTCTGAAGAACTGGATGTAATAGTTTAATTTGAGGATCTCTACGATATACATAAGCTGCCCCATATCCCCAAAGCAAAAATACGATGGTCAATACAAACGCATTGCTATAGCCATAGGTATCGAAGGATTGCATGATTGTTGCCACCTTTAAGTTAAGTACTGCAAAAGCGAATATATAGAGCCAAAAGAAAGTAGTACGTTTCGGTAAAAAATAGAGGAACATAGCAAATGTAAATGACCAACTTACAGGAGCAAATGCATGGATTAATCCAAAGGCACTAAAATGCCCCATATTAGCATATCTAACCTGACCTAATAACGTAAGGGTAAGCACTATTGCTATATCGACAAGCCCGCCTAAAACAACACCATACAGAAAATATCTTTTATACTGATGTTTAGGTATTAATAGAAGAAATCCGAAACCAGTAATAGCAGTAAGTATAATATATAGATAGCTTTTATCCATACGACACCTCTAAATTTCATTTTTGGTTAGTGTAAACGATTATTTAATTTTTATTTATCAACTTCCAATATATAAAACTCGGGAACCGAAAGTGCTGGACCAAAATAAAAATTCCTCCACCCTGGCATGTAACCAAAATGGAAGAATTACCCTTATTCTACCGATAGCGGATCACTTCAAAACTGTCAAAGATCTTTCAACTTGTTGATATTTATTAAATCACCGGTTCCTTAGTTATCTTCCGCCAAAAGATTTTCCCGAGCTTTTTGATCACCCGCTCGGCATATCAAAGCGCAGCTGTAGATAGTGTAAACCATGTTTGTAAACGGCCTCATCCCACTAAGCTCAAACTATGGTTTGCAGGGTTTACTTCTTTTATCCCGAATTTTTTCTTTACATCATATTCACTGAGGAGTAATCATGGAAGTAATTAAATCAATAGCTTATTTTATTCTTGCCGGTTTATTCGAAATTGGCGGAGGTTACCTGGTATGGCTTTGTCTACGTGAAGGAAAGAGTTTATGGTACGGATTTTTTGGTGCCCTCATTCTAATTCTCTATGGCATAGTTCCTACGCTGCAACCTGCCAATTTTGGTCGAGTCTATGCAGCTTACGGAGGAATATTTATCGTTCTTTCCCTATTATGGGGATGGAAAGTCTATGATATTTCACCTGACAAATTCGATATAATTGGTGGTTTTATAGCACTCTTAGGCGTTCTAATCATCATGTATTGGCCTAGGGGATAGCTATGACAAAAAGACTATACAAATTGATTTTTTATAAGGTTTATCCATATCCTCTACAGGAATATTCTCCCACGCTTACGCATTTCACCTGATGAACGCATAGCAGGATATTTTTATACATGTAAAATATTTTCTTCCAAGAAAACAAAAATCCCCGTCCGGTAAAATAACCGGAACGGGGATTTAAATTTACACTGTCATTAGATTTCTCCCATTGTTCCCTTTTGGTTTCTCTTTGCTCAGGATATACATAAGATAAGATAAACAAACATGAAAGGAACAATAGCGTGGATAAAAAAGATCGTTACCATTACCATCATTATAAAATAAAGCATATTCAATATGTACCGCACACTCATCACAGTCCCGGCCATAATCAGTATAACAAAAGCGATACCTGCGATTCTTCTGACACGTCCCCCAACTGCTGTCTCCCATGCTTCCCCATTTCTCCGCCCTGCCCAACAGGTCCGACAGGGCCAGTTGGCCCGACTGGTATAACTGGCACTACAGGAGCCACTGGGGTTACCGGAACTACCGGAGTGACTGGTGCTACCGGTGATCCCGGCGTTACTGGGGCTACTGGCGCCACTGGGGTTACCGGAGCCACCGGGGTTACTGGCGCAGCCGGTGATCCTGGCACTGCTGGGGCTACTGGCGCCACTGGGGTTACCGGTGCCACCGGGGTTACTGGTGCTACCGGTGATCCGGGCGCTACCGGATCTACAGGCGCCACTGGGGTTACCGGAGCCACCGGAGTGACTGGTGCGACCGGTGATCCGGGTGTTACCGGGTCTACTGGCGCCACGGGAGTTACCGGAGCCACCGGGGTTACTGGCGCAGCCGGTGATCCTGGCACTGCTGGGGCTACTGGCGCCACTGGGGTTACCGGTGCCACCGGGGTTACTGGTGCTACCGGTGATCCGGGCGCTACCGGATCTACAGGCGCCACTGGGGTTACCGGAGCCACCGGAGTGACTGGTGCGACCGGTGATCCGGGTGTTACCGGGTCTACTGGCGCCACGGGAGTTACCGGAGCCACCGGGGTTACTGGCGCAGCCGGTGATCCTGGCACTGCTGGGGCTACTGGCGCCACTGGGGTTACCGGAGCTACCGGGATTACTGGTGCTACCGGTGATCCGGGCGTTACTGGGGCTACTGGCGCCACTGGGGTTACCGGTGATCCAGGCACTACTGGAGCTACAGGCGCCACTGGTATTACCGGAGCTACCGGAGTGACTGGTGCTACCGGTGATCCGGGCGCCACTGGGGTTACCGGAGCCACGGGGGTTACTGGCGCAGCCGGTGATCCTGGCACTGCTGGGGCTACTGGCGCCACTGGGGTTACCGGAGCTACCGGAGTGACTGGTGCTACCGGTGATCCGGGCGCCACTGGGGTTACCGGAGCCACGGGGGTTACTGGCGCAGCCGGTGATCCTGGCACTGCTGGGGCTACTGGCGCCACTGGGGTTACCGGAGCTACCGG